>NZ_CP043553.1:0-4106 GCF_008369785.1 Francisella marina | reverse complement strand
CAAAACAATATACTGGTTGGGCTGATTTTCTTGGTAGTATATTTACTAGCGGTTAATATGAATGATAAAAAAAATCAAAAAGATCTATTCAAAATTTGTGTTATTTAATGAATTTATTGATGAAAAATATAAAAGGTTTAAATGGCTTTTAATTTTGAAAGATAATGTTGTGCTTATTTCTCAGCTTTTAGTTATTGTTGGAATAATTCACGGTTTATTTCTTTTGGTTAGTTACTTGGTTGAGGTATTTTTCTAACCACCGTCAGTAGTTTTAATATTTCCTGAAGTTTGATTTTGGTTGTCATCAAAAGACATCTTTTCAAATTTAAACAGTATTGTCATAGATCCAATAGCACAATTCATTTTATTTTCACTGTTATATACCGCACTGTGTTTATGAAATGATACATGTGTTATTTGTCCATTTTCTGCTGTATATGTTGCTTGAATAGCACATTTACCATATCTTTTCGTGACATCGTTTAGCACTAGTTTTGTTACTTTATCTCTTTGATTTACAGCGTTGAAAACCATTGATACAGCTGAATCATACGCCGGTATTGTCAAAGATAATGAAAAGCTAACATTTTCTAGTGATGCTGCACTATTTGGAGACATTTCCCAACCATACTCAGCTACTATGCTAAAGTTTTCGCCCCCTCCAGTTTCTAGATATGAGTTAGATCCGGCAGTTTTTTTGCTACCACAGTATAAAAATAGTTCACCAATACTATCCATTGAAGCTTGAACATAACTAGGCATTTTATTATCCATGAAAATGTTTGTATGAATTTATAGTTTAATCATTTTTTTATAAATGATGAATTGCTTAATTATGTATATTGCTTTTAAACAATGATAAATTATTTTGATGTCTGCTTTTTAGTTATAAAAGTTACTTCTTATGAAACAATTTGACCTTTTTGGAGGTTTTTCAAAGCCTAAGAAATCAAAAGTTAAAGTTAGAAATCAAGGTCGCCCCAAAACGATAACGCCAGAGATTGTTTTTGAAACTAAAAAATTATTGAGTTCCAAAAAGAAATTATCCAATAATGAGATTATGCAGATTCTGCAGATCTCTAAATCGACTTTTTACAGAATAAAAAAAGGCGATTATGATGATCTATTTGAACAGTTTTTAAAGACTTCAATTAAAACATTTTCATTAGAACAGGAGTAATTCATTCGTCACTGATTTTGTACAGTGACGTAATGAAATTACGAAAAAACAAACTCCAGCGTACAATAGCTCGATTAAAAATCTCACACGCTTTTTTTAAGGCGTATTATTTTTTGTGATTTTTTATCTATGCCTTGAAAATGTAAAAATCATGAGTGATAATTAGCCCATTGATGTGCTACTCCAGCCTTGTAGGAGTTCGTTACTTAATACCGATTTAAACAGAATCGGCACTATTCAAATTACTAGTAATACTAGCCCATTCCGAACAATAATTAGCGATGATTATACTTTCCGAATTACCAATTATATTGGCTCGTTTAACATGCCGACAATTAGGTCGGTTCGATATATTGACTGTCATACAAATAAGATTCAAGGATTAAAAAAAAACAAAAAAGTAAATAAATAACATCTGTCATAACATGACTTCTACCATTAGCTTTTTTATAAAGCCATGATGTGAAAATCATTGGGTAGACCAACACTAAACTTTGAGGGTTATGAATGTTCTTTATTGGTGATTTATTTTACGCATCAAACTTATAAAGTTTGTATAAGCGTGCCCTTTATAATGCTATCATTGTTCCTGTATTAGTGTGGAACACAAAGAGCTATCCAGATGAGTGACCAAACAACAATCTGTTTAGCTCTCCACCTATATTTTCAAAAAAACACAATTAAATCGATTTTAAAGCGATTTAAGAGCCGTTTCTAAAATTCACATGAAAAACTATATCGAAGCTAAAAAACGCTTAAAATGGCTTATTTATGCTTCAAGAATGAGATGTTTTGAAGTATTGGCTGTCTGCAAGACATTAGCAATGATGAAATTAGCTATCTTCAAAAATGATAATGCAGTTAAAACAGATTATCGAAGTCAGTAAAACAGATCTGCCTTTTATTCAGAAATAGACAAGATTTTACCTTTTTCTTAAAGCTCAATATGCATTGAACTGTGTTCAAAGCAAAGTTGAGTTTATTTTGTTGTAATTTCATTCGACAAACAAAGCCCAACACATCTCTAAAATCAGCGTATTCTGTTTGATGATAAATTATCAAAATACTAAATACTTTTATGATGAACTGATTTAAAAAATAGGGAGGGTTTAAATATGGAATATTTGATTATTTTAATCGTGATTTTATATCTAGTGAAAAAGTAAAATCGCCGGAGGTGATTTGGTCTTTACTTGATACAAAGTATATTACGAACAAGTGAACATTTAATGTTTGAAAAAGGGGGCAAAAGGTTGTATATTTTCAATCGCCAAAAAGAAAAAAACACAACCTCAATTGCGAGTAAAATTATATGTCTGAAAATCAAAAAAAGCAACATATTACCAAGTTAAAAAATAGCCAACTAGATATTCAAAGATTATTCTCTTTCGACTTAAAGAAACAAAAAAGAATATGCGATTGTGGTCGCTATGTTCAGTTTAATAAATATGAACATATTTTTACTGGAGAAGTTAAAAAGAAAGTTGAGCAGTCTTTTTTGTGTGAGTATAGATATTGTCCATTATGTAATTATTATCGTATTTGTTCAGTATCTCCACAAATGCAAAAAGTTTTAGAAGAGCAACAGCAGAAAGGTAATAAAATATTATTTTTAACTCTTACAATTCCAAACTGTCAGTATTCGGATTTAAGACAAAAAATATCTTTAATGAATAAAGCTTTTAAGCGATTAACTAGATTAGATTTCTTTAATAATGTTGAAGCATGGATTAGAACAACAGAAGTAACATTCAACACTAAGAACGAAGCTCACCCACATTTTCATATAGCTTTAGCAGTGAATGAAAATTACTTTAAAAAAGGTAATTATAAGACTACTAGAGAATGGTCTAAGCTTTGGACTAATGCATATAAAAGCGATAAACAATTAATTGTAGATATCCGTAAAGCCTACAAAAGTAAGAAACATTCAAGTCGTGATTTAGATATACAAAGTACAGTCAAAGAATTAGCCAAATATTGTATTAAATCTACAGATCTAAAGAGGGTTAAAACTCCTGGGAATATGGAAGAAATATTTAATCAATTAAAGGGCTTAAGATTTATAGCAACATCACAAAATATAAAGCTTTCAGAAGATAGTAATGATAAATTGAATTTACATGAATGGGATTTAATTGAATCAATTATTATGAAGTATTATCCTGATATGAGAAAGTATTTAGAGTTTAAGAAAATAGCTAAATAAGGAAGTGTATGTTTCTAGAAGAATATTGGGAAGCTATAAAAAATCCAACTAATGCTATTCAAGGTATGGGTAATAGAAATCTAGCATTAATTTATTATGCTATTTATACTGGGATGAAAGCTGTTACTTCTGATGAAGCTTTACAAGAGGAGATGAAAAGATCTGCTTCTAAAATTAGAAATTTACTTTCTTATTCCCTTAAATCACCTAATTTCTCAAAACTATTAAAACTTTATGAAACTAAATATCCTGGATTTAAAGGGGGGTGGAACTCTTCGAAAATTATTAATAATGAGATTATTTTTAGAAAAGGAAAACTTTCAAAGAATGATCTTAATTATTTTCAAAAACAAGGAGTTAAGCAGTCAATTAATATTGGAACAGAGCCTCATGCAATATTTGGAGCATTATTAAGAGCCGAAATAAATGGTAAATTAAGTAATAATAGTGAAATAGCAAAGTATCAGATTGCATATATTATTGTTACTGGAGAGAGTAATTTATATAACTTTGTTAGATATGATGTTAGTGCTAATAGTAAACTTGATGGTAGTAATTGGCACCCTATTCTTCAGACAACCAAGAATTTAGCTTATTTGAAAAGTTAAGGTTTAATTATGAAATTAAGATGGAAAGAAGATTGTAAAAAATGTAAGTGTGAGAAATGCGTGCCAGTTAGAATTTTTCAAGTAAAAGCAAAATGTTCAAAATGTGGCT